>NZ_ANAH02000019.1 GCF_000335475.2 Cystobacter fuscus DSM 2262
GCCTGGCGCACACGAGTCGTCTGACACCTTTTTCGGCTGATGCTCCTCGCGGGCGGTCATGAGCTGCCGGTAGGGAATGACGCGCACCAGCTCCGCGAGCGTGGTCTGCCCGGAGGCGAGCTTCTCCAGCGCGTTCTCCACGAGGGTGCGGAAGCCATGCGCCCGTGCGTGGCGGCGCAGCTGTGCGCTGTGGGCCCCCTGGGCGATCAGCTCCTGCAGCCCCGGGTCCACCACCAGGAGTTCGTAGATGCCGGTGCGCCCCCGGTAGCCGGTGTGGCGGCACTCCTCGCACCCGACGCCCGTCTGGGGCTGGATGCCGTCCAGCAGCGGACCGAGCAGCTCCTTCTGCTTCCGGGTGGGTTCGGCGGGTGCCACACATTTGGGGCAGATGCGGCGCACGAGCCGCTGGGCCAGCACCGCGAGCAGCGAGTCCGCGATGTCGGTGTCATCCAGCTCCAGGCCGCGCAGCCGACCCACGGCGCCCACCGCATCGGCGGTGTGGAGCGTGCCGAGCACCACGTGCCCGGTGGCCGCGGCGTTGAGCGCCATGCTGCCCGTCTCCAGGTCGCGGATCTCCCCCACGAGCATCACGTTGGGGTCCTGCCGCAGCAGTGCGCGCAGCAGCTGCGCGTGCGACATCTGCGGGGTGACCTCCTTCTGGTTCACCTTGGGGACGTAGTACTCGATGGGGTCCTCGGCGGTGATGATCTTCTTGCGCCCATCGTTGAGCTGCGCGAGCGCCCCATAGAGGGTGGTCGTCTTCCCGCTGCCCGTGGGGCCGGTGACGAGGATGAGGCCCTCGGGGTTGGAGAGCAGGTTGAGGAAGACCCGCTCCGTGTCCGGGCTCATCCCCAGCGTGCTCACGGGGACGAGCCCCGCGCTCGAGTCGAGCACGCGGATGACCACGTCCTCACCGCCCGGGCTCGGCACCACGCTCACGCGGTAGTCGACGACCTTGTGCTCCTCGCCCTGGACGATGACGGCGCGGATGCGGCCGTCCTGGGGCCGGCGGCGCTCGGTGATGTCCATTCCGGCGAGGATCTTGATGCGGCTGATCACCTCCTGCACGGACTCTGGATCCATGTCCGTGTAGGCCTGATGCAGGATGCCATCGATGCGGTAGCGCAGGTCCACGTCGTCGCGGTAGCTCTCGATGTGGATGTCCGAGGCCTCGCGCTCGATGGCCCCGGCGAGGAGGTCATCCACCAGCTCGACGGACGAGGGCGGCTGCGGCGAGGGCGGGCGCTCGCGGATGACGAGATCCGACTTCGTCTGGGGCCCGGCACCGAAGCCCGTGCGCAGGGCCGTGTCGATCTCGTAGCGGTTGAGCTTCACCGGCTGGATGGCCCGCTGCAGGAAGTCGGAGATCCGAAAGCGCAGGGACGGGTTGTCCGGATCCGTCATGCCGATGGTGACGGGCGTGTCGGACGCCTGCGCGTCGATCTTCCCCAACACCACCACGGAATGGCGGCGGCAGAACGGCTCCGGGAGCAGCCGCATGGAGTGGCGATCGAGGGTGTACTGCGAGAGCTCGGAGAAGGTGTCGGACCCCTGGGCCATTCGGGTAGGCATATCACGCCGGGAACGTGCTCAGCGCCTCGAGCCGCCAGGAGGGATCACCCGCGCGCCCGCGGACCCAGCATCTATTGGTAATATGCGCGGAGAACCGCTACCTCTCGCGCATGGGAACGACCGCCACCGCCTCCACTGCCGTCGGAACGCAAGCCGTTGCGGCCGACATGAGCCGTCGGCTGCTCTGGACGCTCACCGCGGCGACCGCCTTGGCGGTGGGCAACATCTACTACGCCCAGCCGCTGCTCGGGGAGATCGCCTGGTCCTTCCAGCAGTCGGCGTCGAGCACCGGCACCATCCCGATGCTCAGTCAGCTCGGCTACGTGGCCGGGATGCTCTTCCTCACCCCGCTCGGCGACGTGCTCGAGAAGCGCGGGCTGTTGGTGGTGCTGCTCGTTTGCGCCGGGCTCGCGCTCCTCGCCGCGGGCCTCGCCCCCACGTTCCCGCTCTTTCTCGCGGCATGCCTCGGGATTGGCCTCACCGCGGTGCTGGTGCAGATCCTGATCCCCTTCGTGGCGGTGTTGAGCACGCCCGCGGAGCGCGGCCGCAACCTCGGCACCGTCTTGAGCGCGGCGCTGATCGGCGTGCTCGTTTCGCGCACCCTCTCGGGCTTCGTGGGCGCGCACCTGGGTTGGCGCGGCGTGTTCTTCGTGGCCTCCGCGACCATGTTCGTACTCGCGGTGCTGCTGCGGCTCGGGCTGCCACGCTACGAGTCGCCCACGCGCCTGTCGTATCCGCGGCTGCTCCACTCGGTGTGGAGTCTGTTTCGCGACCTGGCCGAGCTGCGAGCGATCGCCCTGACCGGCGCGCTGATGTACGCCGCGCTCTCGGCCTTCTGGGCCTCGCTCGCCTTCTATCTGCAAAGCGATGCCTTCCGCATGGGCCCGGAGACGGCGGGCATGTTCGGCCTGATCGGCGCGGCTGGGGCGCTCGCCGCCAACCTGACCGGCCGCAACGTGGAGCGCCTGGGTGCCCGGCGGCTCGTGCGGGGAAGCATCCTGCTGATGCTGTTGGCCTGGATGGTGTTCGCGGGCCTGGGCGCCACGTGGGCGGGGCTCATCACCGGCGTGCTCCTGCTGGATCTCGGCGCGCAGACGGCGACGGTCTCGAACCAGACCGACCTCTACCGCATCCACCCGGAAGCACAGACACGGCTCAATACCATCTACAAAGTCTTCTATTACGCGGGCGGAGCGTGCGGTTCCTGGCTCGGCACGGCCGCATGGGACCATTTCGCGTGGCCTGGCGTCTGCGCGGTGGGCGTGATGTTCCTGCTGCTCGCCTTCGCGTGGGAGCGCCTGCGGCCCGCGGCGCGCGCGAGCGGAGGACGGCCGTAGCGGAGTGTGGGTCCGCTGTGTTTCCGGATGGCGCTCCGGCACGGCTCGAAGGCATCCTGCCTGGACGATGAACGACCAGGAGCTGCTGGAGAAGACGCTGCACGTGGCCAGGGAAGCGGGCATGTTCCTGCTTCGCAAGCAGGGCTCCGTGCTCCCGTTCGGGCTGACCCTCGACCCGGCGGGCGACAATCCACGAACCTATTTTCCCCGGGACCAACTGCCACGCGCCTCCTGGGACGAGCTGCTCGATGCCACCCTCGCGCATCTCGAGCGCCGCATCGGCTCGGGCGACGTTGGGGCGATCGCGCTCGTCACCACGCTCGAATCCGGAAGCGAGTCCGGCATGGGCGTCCAGGTCGAGACACGCTCCTCCTCGCTGTTCCTCGTGTACCCCTACACCGGAACCGGGCAGAGCCGGAGTCTCGGGGAGCCCCAGCCGGCGGAGGGGTTGCTCGTTGGACCGCTCCTGGCGCCATAGCGGGTGCCGGGGTCCCACTCCAGGTCACAGCACCTTCACGGACGGGCACATCACACGAATAAAAAGAAAAATCTTTTTATTCCAACTTAACCCGTTTTTTCTGGAACAGACACCTATTCACGGCGAACGGGTTGGCGCCAGCCAGCCCCCTTCAAGGTGAGGGTGTCCATGTTTCGAAATCTCGTCTCCGTCCGGAAGTTGATCGCGGGCACGCTGGCGTTTTCCCTCGGCTGTGGAGTGCCCCCCGGTCCCGGCATGGAGGAGGAGACCGGGCCGGCCACCGAGTCCACCCAGGGGTTGGGTGCAACGGAGCGTGCGCTGGCCTCGGACCGGGCGTACCAGTGGCTCAAGGTGCAGCAGGATCTGACGAACGGGAGCGCCCTGAGCGGACTCGTCGACAGCTTCGATGACTGGTGGAACGCCACCGAGCGCAAGCAGATCGTCTACACCTACGATCAGGCCGTGGCCGCCATCGCCTTCATGGCCAAGGGCGACCGCGTGCGCGCCGAGAAGGTGCTCGACAAGCTCGTCGCCATCCAGGATCCGGATGGCTCGTGGATCAACTCCTACTGGTGGAACGGCTACGGCGAGGAGATCCGCAAGCACGTGGGCCCGGTGGCCTGGGTCACCATGGCCTTCATGACCCACGAGAAGCTCTACGGCTCCACCACCTACCGGACCCCCGCCCGGAAGGCGTTGGAGTGGATGCTCACGTTCAAGAAGCCCAACGGCGCCATCTCCGGCGGACGCACCACCTGGGACATCCAGGGCGTCTGGACGGACGAGGTCTGGAGCTCCACCGAGCACAACGAGGACGTCTACAACCTCTACCGCTACTACGCGGGCAAGTTCTCCGACCGCACCACGGCGTACAACGACGCCGCCCAGGGCGTGAAGCAGTTCCTCGACAACGTGATGTGGAACAACACCACGCAGCGCTTCTACGGCGGGTGGAAGAACAACACCGGCCTGCTGGACACGAACGTTCCCCTGGACGTCAATCCCTGGGGCGTCCTCGCGCTCGGCTTGTCGGGCACCCGGGACTACAAGGCCTCGCTCGCCTCCGTCGACAACGCCCGGGGCGTTGGCACCGTCGCGGATCCCCGGTACGTGCACTCCCTGCCGTACGAGAACACCACCATCACCGCCTACGACTTCGACTGGCAGTACGACTGCGCCCGGGCCACTGATCAGAACGGCAACTACAACGGCGACCGGTGCGCGGACATCTGGTTCGAGGGCTCGGCCTTCATGTCGGTCGCCCACTACATGAATGGCAACACGACCAAGGCCGACTCCATCATCGACGAAATCATCAAGAAGCAGGGCACGAGCGGCTCGCTGCTCGGCGGCGTCCCCTACTCCCTCAAGGGCACCAGCAACAACTACTGGCGCATGGCGCAGGAAAACTGCGTGTCGAGCACCGGCTGGCTCATCCTCGCCATCCACCGCTTCAATCCCTTCACCGGCTCCGTGGTGAATGGCGGCGGCGGAAACCCGACCGACACCCAGGCGCCCTCCGCGCCGTCCTCCCTGAAGGTCTCGTCCACGACGAGCAGCAGCGTGGCGCTGTCCTGGACGGCGTCCACGGACAACGTCGGCGTCGCGAGCTACGACATCTATCGGGGCTCGACGCTGGTGGGCTCCAGCTCGGCCACCACCTTCACCGTGAGCGGCCTGTCGGCCAGCACCACGTACTCCTTCTCCATCAAGGCGCGCGACGCCGCCGGCAACACCTCCGCGGCGAGCAACACCGTCAGCGCCACCACCAGCGCCTCGGGCACCGGCGGCGACCACACGACGGCCGACTACACCGCCAGCGTCACCCGGACCTCCAGCACCCAGGCCAGAATCTCCTTCAAGCCCACCATCTCCGCCCTCTACGTGGACGTGCACTACACGCTCAATGGCGGCGGCCAGCAGAACTTCCGGATGGCGCTCGCCAACGGAACCTGGACGCAGGACGTGGCGGGCCTGAGCACGGGCAGCCGGCGCGAGTACTGGTTCACCTACGAGAAGTCCGGCCCCCAGTACGACTCGCCCCACTACACCTATACGCACTGAGCCGTCACGTTCAGCGCAACCTGTCCACGGCGAGCGGACCCTGGCCCACCCCGGGCACCACGTGCGCCGGCTGACCGGGGACAGGGCCGTGCCACGGCCGGCGAAGGGGCCGTGGCACTCGACAGCCGCCGGGTCTACTTCCCCGGCCAGCTCAGCGCGCCCCGGCTCGTCACCGTGCCGGCGGCCACCCCGAGCGCCTGCGCCACGTCCGCGGGCAGCGGCTTGCCGCTCTGGTACGCGGGGCTCGTGCCGCGCACGGCGTAGTCGTGCAGCTCCTGGTTCACGAAGAAGGGGTCCCCTCCGGACGCGATGTCGTGCCCGTGGCTCTCCCAGCCGTGGCCCGCCTGGAGCGCGGCCAGCGAGGTGTAGTTCACGCCGCCGGTGTCCACCCAGTTGACCAGCGACTTCCCGCCTCCGCCGGAGCGGTAGTAGCTGTTGTAGTCCAGGCCCGAGAAGAAGGTGTTGGGGCCCGTGTTGGTGTAGTTGGAGTCGGAGCGGGACGCCTTCAGGGTGGTGATGTTTCCGCCCGACAGGATGTTGTTCGCCACGTCGACGTTGGCGGTGTCCGGGCCGATGTCCGAGCCGCGCTTGTCGGACTCGTTGCGCGCGTCGTCGTAGATCCAGATGTTGATGGCCGCGTTGTTGACGAGCGTGTTGTTGTAGATCTTCGTGTTCGACGAGCAGGACTGGATGCCGTAGCTGGCGTTGTCGTAGATGAGGTTGGACGCGATGATGCCGGTGTCGGAGACCTCGTAGAAGAGGCCCGTCTTGTTGTTGCGGGCGATGTTGTAGACCATCACCCCGCCGCGGCAGTCCTCGTCACACCAGAAGCCCGCGCCCCCCACGTTGTTCTCGAAGACGCTGTGGCGCACCGTGAAGCCATTCATGTGCGCGATCTTCACGCCCGCCTGCGCGCAGGAGCGGGAGCAGTTCGTGCCGAAGCGCTCCGTGTTGTTGGCGTTGACGAGGATTTCCTCGAGCAGCAGGCCGTCGTAGCCGACCGTGGCACTGTTCGTCTGGCCATTGGAGCCGATGGCGGTGAAGCCGTTGTGCGCGAAGACGGACCGGCGCACGACCCCGCCCTGGGACTTGATGCTGAGCGAGCCGGCCGCCATCTGCGTGAAGACACAGTTCTCGACCAGCGATTGGGTCGCGCCGATGTAGACGGCCGAGTTCGTGGTGTTGCTGTACTCGTTCGTCGCGTAGCGCCTGAAGCCCAGGCCCTTGAGGGCATAGCCCGTGCCGCCCAGGACGAGGGCGACGGGGCGAGCGGCCACCTCCACGGTGTGGCCGCTCGGGTTGGTCGCGATGTAGAGGCGGCGGTTGGTCCAGTCGTAGAAGAAGTTGCCCGGGGTGGCCTCCGCGAGCGTCTTCACCTCGTGCACGTAGGCCCCGTCGATGAAGACCATCTGCGGGTCGCCCGCGGCGGGGTTGGCCGGGTCGCCATACATGTCGAAGTGGGCGCAGGGGCCCGTGTTGGTGGTGGGCTGGGCGTCGTACTTGTAGTTGTAGTAGCCGCCGTTGCAGAAGCTGGGCGTGCTCCAGTCGATGTACCAGTGGCCGGCGCCATCGCTCGTCCAGCTGGAGGCCGGCTTCACGTCCGTGCCGTCGAACCAGACCGTCTCGTGCGGGTAGGCCTGGAAGGTGATGGGCTTGGTGGCGACCTTGTAGTTGCCCGCGCCGTTGTTGTACCAGTCACGGTAGGTGCCACCGCGCACGACAATCGTTCCGCCCGAGGGCACCAGGGCGATGGCGCGGTTGAGCGTGGCCACGGGAGCGGCCTGAGTCCCCGGGTTGCCGTCACTGCCATTCGTGGCCATGAAAATGGCTCCGGCCGGGATGGCATAGTCGGTGTCCGGAATCGTCTTGCCGGAGTTGTCGAGTCCGCTGAGGCCCGGCTCGCGCGGCTGCTGTGTCGGAGCGGGGAAGAGCTGGGTCGCGGGGATGACCTGCTTGGGCTGGCTCGCGGAGGACCAGGACAGCCGGGCGACGGCTGACCCCGTCTTGTCGTAGTACTCGAGCTTGATGTCGTACTTCTGGTCCGCCGTCAGCGCGATGGAGCCGCTGTTCTCGACGGAGGAGTGGTCGCTCCAGTTGTTGATGAGTTGCTGGCCGTTGACCCAGAGGCGGACCCCGTCGTCGCTCTGGGTATGGAAGGTATAGGTCTGCGAATGGAGCGGGACGACCTGGCCCGTCCACCGCACGCTGAAGCCATCCACGGGAAGCGCGGGGTCCGGCGCGGCCGTGTTCCAGTCGAAGTCCACCGTGGCATCCGTGCGCTGCCGGATGAGGGACTCGAAGTTCAGGCCCACGAAGTACTGGCCGAGCAGGCCCGTGCCATTGCCCGGCGAGGTCACGGTGTAGGTCACCGTCAGCTTCGGGCGATTGGCGGCGGTGGTGGCCTCGGAGGAGTCGAGCTCCAGTCCGTCCATGTTGGTGGGCGCGTCCAGCACGAAGCCGGCATTGGTGCCCGCGTTGCGCACCCAATCCTGGATGGCCGAGACACCCGCCGCGTTGAAGTCCACGCCATAGCTGCCCGTCGCCGACGGGAGGAGCGTGGCGAAGGACGTCGTGCCCCGGTCCGAGGCGCCGCTGGCGCCGCCCGCGCTCCAGGTGATGGTGCTCGTCGCATTCGTCCAGGTGGCCTGCGACTCGTTCCAGGCCCGGCTCGCGGCGTGGACGAAGTAGCCCTCACCCGTCGTCGCGTTCTTCACGTTGAAGGTCAGCCGGGCCGACTGCACCGTCGCGTTCGAGGGGATGGCGCTGACGTCGAAGCGCAGGAGGGTGTTGGCGACCTTTCCCGTGCCGCTGGGATGGTCACGGTCCATGCGCAAGATGGGGTCGGCGCCGGTGTTGGTGGACGGGGAGCTCTCCAGGAGCGAGGTGTCCGACACGCCGGTATAGGCGGCCGAGGGGGAGACCTGCTCCTGGAAGGACACGGTGACGGTGGTGGCGAGGGCACTGGCGCCGTCCGCCGCCTCGATGGTCCCGGCGGCGGGTTCACCGTCGCAGGCCAGGGTGAACAGGGCGAGCAGGAGCGCGCCCTGGAGGTCGCGGCGAGCGCCAGGCCCGTGCCGCGAAGGCCGTGTGTTCTTGTCGATGTGCATCGTTTCCTCGGGGATGCCAGGACCGCGGCATCCTGGGGTGGGGAGTACACCCCGAGGAGGGAACGACTCCGCCGACGTCCCAACAAAAGAGGGGCTGAGCCGGTCAGGGCCGCGCGTCACTGTCCTGGGAGCCGGAACACGCGCACGTAGTCCACCTCCATGGCCGCGGGGAGCGTCGCGGCCAGATTGCCGTCGCTGTAGCCGGTCGCCGTCTCGATGCCCGTGTATCCATACGTGGAGTAGCGAGGGAAGCCACCGCCGAAGGCCAGGTTGAGATGAATCGAGTGCTCGTAGGCGAAGACAGTCGAGAGCGGGCTCGTGGGCGGGTTGTTCGGGAAGACACTAGTCAAGCTCCGATCGAACACCTTGGAGCCGTCCGGGCGATAGCGATAGAGATTCCCGTCGGCATCCAGGTAGCGCATGGGCTTTCCATCGACGTACCAGGTGATTCGATCGGGCTGCCAGAGGAAGCCGTAGCGCACGAACCGCGTGCTGGTCTCACCGTCCACGAAGTTGCTCGGAGTCAGCTGAGGGCCGAAGTTGCTCGAGCCCTGGTAGGAGTCTCCCGTCCGCACGTTGTACATCGCGGCGGACGAGGTGTTGCATGACGCTCGACCGGTGCACGCGTAGTGGAAGGTCCCATGCGTCAGGTCGGGGCGCGCACCGAGCAGCTCGGTGACGTCGAACTCACCGTAGGCGGGCCACGTCCCCGGTGTAGAGCCATCACCGGGTCCGACCAGCCAGAAAGCCCCCCAGTAGGGGTTTCCCTTGGGCATCTTGATGCGCGCCTCGGTGTACCCATACCGGAACTTGAACTTCAGCGGTCCGCCCTGGTTGCGGGTCGTGAGGAAGCCGGACGTGAAGTAGTAGGTCCGGGTCCCCGTATCGGGGTTGGTCGCGCCGCAGGTCACCGTCTCGCGGCGCGCGGTGATCTTCAGGGTGCCACCCCCAACGCTCACGTTGCGAGCGAAGTAGCACTGATCTTCCTTGTTGCTGCTGCCGTAGTTGGAGTTCTCGAACGTGTTCCACTTGGACGAGTCCACCGTGCTGTTTTCAAACTCATCACCCCACACCAGGCTGTAGCCGGGGGGCGCATCGGCCGAGCCGAGCACCGGCGGCTCCCCATCGGCCATCAGGAGCGAAACGCCGCCGGGGTGGGCCTCGGTCTCGGGCCGTGGAGACCCACCACAACCTCCGCTCGTGACGAGACACAGGGCCGCCGCCATCCAGGGGCTCGAGCCCCAACCGCCACGAAGAAGTCGCGAGTGATGCATGCCGGGCCTCCCAAGGCAAAGCACTCCCTTACAACCGACGCTCCAACATGTAAATCAATTTATACTTGTTTTACATGAATTCATCGTTGTATTCCAGCGGAGGGCTCGCATCCGAGTAGAGTCGAGCGCCATGAAAGCCCTGCACCGCAAAGAGCTCTACGGCTGGTCCGTCTTCGACGAGGCGCGCAACCTGGACTTCCACAGCGTCCTGTGGGTGCGCCCCGAGGGCAACGTGGTCATCGATCCGCTCCCGCTGTCCACGCACGATGCCGCGCACCTGCGCTCGCTCGGAGGCGTGGCCTGGGTGGTGGTGACCAACTCGGAGCATGTCCGCACCACCCGCGAGCTGGTCTCCGCCTTCGGCGCGAAGGTGGCCGGCCCCCGCGCCGAGGCGGAGAGCTTTCCTCTCCGGTGTGACCGGTGGCTCTCCACGGGCGAGGAGCTCGTCCCCGGGCTGGTGGCGGTGGAGCTGCACGGCTCCAAGACGCCCGGCGAGCTGGCCCTGCTTCTGGAGGACACGACGCTGGTGACGGGGGACCTGATTCGCGGCCACCTGGGCGGGCGGCTCAACCTGCTGCCGGAGGCGAAGCTGAAGGACCCCGTCCAGGCCCGCGCCTCGGTGCGCGAGCTGCTCGCACGAGGGCCGCGCATCGACGCGGTGCTGGTGGGCGATGGTTGGCCGGTGTTCCGCGGCGGGCGCGCGGCCCTGGAGGAGCTCTCCCCAGCGGTATCAGTCAGCCGGTGAGGTGAAGGGCCATTCGCCCAATCGCCAGAGCAATGCCGCCCGCCGCGTCAGGGGTTCCTCGGCTTCGAGGGAGATCTCCATCCCCCTCATTCGAGCCAATACCAACAGCGCGCAACTGTCCGTTTGAAGCGTCAGCCGAGCAGGCAGCGTGCTTCGCAGCAGCAGCCCACTCTCGACCGCATAGCGCAAGGCGGCGAACCGTTTACTCGACAGAACGAGGAGCGAGGCATGGACGAGCTCCGCGTCATTGTTCGCGCTCCCCCGCACGCCGTTCCACACATCATCCCGAGGATGAACGAGACCGGATTCGAGCCACTCGGCCCACGAGCCTTCTAGTTCGTCGGCCGCGCGTTCAAACTCTCGGCCGGACAGGAGGCAGAGTTGCCGGGCAAGGAGCATTGTCGCGGCGGAGAGTTCGATCTCTGGCAGTTCGCGCTCGAGGAAGCGCAAGCGGAACTCGGCCACCGCGGCATGGTCGTTGGTCGCGATCGCTTCCAGCAGGCCACCCATCAAAAGATCGCAGAGGACCATCAGATACTCCCCTGCCTGTGGGCGATCACTGCCGGACCAGAGTGCCTCCGGCGCGTTGGAGCGAATGAGCGCGAGCCACGCTCGGAGGTGGCTCGCGAGAAGCTTCGAAATTCAAGCGCCAGAGTCATGAAATTCGCCAGCTCCCTTCACACCGTTACTGAGCATTGATGCGCGCATACACCCAGTCAGCACCCAATGCGCCTCCAATTCCGCCAATGATGCCACCGACAACGCCCCCGACCAGCCCCGTAACGAGTGCGCCGGGTCCAGTTTCAATGCCGAGCGCGGCACCGCCGACCGCGAACAATTGTCCTACGGCCCAGGCACCTGCGAAGCCTCCGGCCGCTCTTGTCATCAGTGCAGGTGCAAGCCCAGCTCCTCGAAACCGTGGATGAGCCGTTCGCGGATGCGTGACTCGCCTTCACTCGCGTTCGTGTCATGGTGGCGCAACGGGCCGAAGTCCAGGCCCGTCAGCCGTTCGATCTCCGCCACCGAGCTGCGGAACTCGTGGATCTCCGACGTGTCGCTCAGGTCCTCCGCTCCACGTCCCATCTTCTCGGGGAGGCCGCCCGGGAGCAGTTCCCCCTGACTGGCCCGGATGGCGGTGGCCCGGAGCTGGTCATCCTGGACGAAGACCACGATCTTCCAGAAGGCCCGCGGCACCTTCACGTACCGGTACTCCGGATCATCGTCCTCGAAGACGGGCCCGGTGAAGACGATGATCCGCTCGCGGTCTGCGATGGCGTTGTCCTCCAGCAACCACCGCTCGATTCCCTGCCAATACTGAGCGCGCTGGTTGAAGCGCGACTCCTGCGGCGCGCAGTTGGTGAAGTGGAAGGTGTCCGCGTTGGCGCGCTGGGCGCGGGTGCTCGTCCCCCATGCCGGGTCCAGCCTGCGCACCAGGTGTCCGCGATCGAAGGTGCGCGGCCGCTGGTGGTCGTACAGGTCCTGATGGCACTGCGCGTCCGGCGAGATGCGCTCGTCCACGGACCAGACCTCGGCCGCCTCGGCGGACTCTCGTGATTCACCGGTGGCGCGGTTGATGGAGACCCAGGTGGAGCCATCGATGTTGCACGCCGTGAAGAACGCCATGCGCCGCTCCGCGTTCACCACGATGGAGAAGTGCTGGTACTTGAGCTCGAAGGGGTCCTCGCCGGGTTCCGCCCGCAGCTTACGGGCGGCCTGCTGGCGCTGCTCGGGGCTCAGCCGTGGCATCTCGATGTGGAAGCCCTTCAGGAAGTCCGGATCATAGCCGCGGCGGTTCGCGTAGTTCCTGTCGATGCGGATGAGGGCCTCGCCGACGCCACCCACCTCGGCGCGCAACTCCGGCTCGGGCGATGGAGGGCGTGACGCAATCCCCATCGGCGCTCCGCTCCCCAGCCGGACGGAGAGCTCGAGCGGAATCGTCCAGGTGACGGCGCCGTCCGCCTGGATGCTCGGACCAGCGGGCGGCGACACGGAGGGAGACGGCGGCGCGGCGAAGGATGACGGATTGAGAGCGGGGGCCACGAGAGACGCCGCCGACGGGGCGCCCGCGGCTTCGTCCATGGCCCGGACCGGCGGCTCCGCCCCTCCTGGAGCCGGGACCACGCGTCGCGCCGTCTCGGTGGGGGCGACGACTCCGCGCCGCGCCGGGTTGCGCAGCGCGGGCTCGAGCAGCACGCGCTCTTCGGGGCTCCTGTCCTTCATCATGTCCTCCAGTGTTCGAACGATGGCGCTGGTGCGGATGCCCTCGTTCAGATCCTTGCTGATCGGCTTGCCCGTGGGGAGGGCGGATTCCAGGAAGGGCTCGCCCCAGTGGTGCAGCGCCACGAACTCCCACTGGTCGTTGAAGACGGGCGAGCCCGAGGAGCCCGGCATCGTATCGGCCATGTAATGCATGACGGTGTCGAGCCGGGTGACGAGACGGTTCTCTCGGATGATGACCTGTTTGTAGTCGCCGTCGGGGTGCTGCACGATGTTGACGAACTCGCCGAGCACGTGCCGGTCACCCGTGGCGAACAGCGGGCAGTAGCCGAACTCGGAGACATCGCGCGTCCCGAGCACCCGCCGACCGAGCGCCACGATGGTGAAGTCGAGGTCGTCCTCGGAGCTCGTGAGGAAGAACGTGTCCGGGTCGAAGGTGAAACGCGTCAGGGGCCGGGGCTGTTCGTTTTCATCCAGCTCGTAGTCGAACTCGACGAGCAGCTCCCGGGCGGCCTGGGCGTCCTCGATGACGTGGTGGTTGGTGAGGAGCAGCCGGTTGGAGATGAGGACGCCCGAGCCCAGTGGCGCCAGGGTGTCCTGGACGACGCGGCCGACGGTGTTCGCGCTCCAGCGCGCCTGGTCTATCCACGAGACCCCCACGAAGTCGGTGGTCTTCCCCTGGATGCGCTCGGCGCCGGCGCGAGCCTCGCCCGTGAGCCCGAACACCCGGGGGCTCTCGCCCGCGACGATGCGCTTGGAAGCCTCGGGGTTCATGCCGGTGACAGCCTGGATGCGTTTGAGCTTGCGGACCTCGTTGGGCTCGGCGTCCAGGGGATTGCTCGACTGAAGGGCCATCAGCACACGCCGCCGTTGCTGCTCGGCCTCTTGAATGCGCCGACGTGCCGCCTGCGTGATGCGCTCTGGAACCTTCATGGACAGGAGCCCCCCGGATCTCCAATGGGTGAAAGGGTATGGATGGGGTCCACCGAAATCCCGTCCGTGATGGGAGTGGAGCCCGGATTGTGTTGACCCCACGGAGAACGAGGGGCACGGCACGTGCTGTAATGAATGGGCATTCGTCCTGTCGGACGAGAAAAAGGAGCGCACGCCCCACCGCCAGACTTCCCGATGGCATAGGGAGGGAACCAGCAGGCGGACCTGGAAACACCCAGAGGTGATTCCCAGGTTGGGCCCAGGAGGGCAGCTCCATGCTCAAGGAGACACAACCCAAGCAAGCGTTGTAGGACGAAGGAGGGGGAGAAACGGGGACCACCAAGGCCGTCCGACGCGGCAAGACAGCCCGGCGGGAGGCGGCTGCTGGCTACCGCCGGACGGAGGCTCGCCCTCTCACTCCCTCGGAGCGAGGCGAGCTGGCGGGGATGTTCGAGGCGCTGACGCCGGCACCCAGGCTACCGCTGAAAGGCTTCAAGCTGCCCGCGGAGACCCAGAAGAAGGGCTCCCGGGGAACGGGGGTGAAGCAGCTCCAGCTCGCGCTGGTGAAGCTGGGTCACATGACGCAGGCACAGATGAACACGGGCCCTGGAATCTTCGGGAACAAGACGGAGGCGGCGCTCGAGAAGTTCCAGCAGGCACATCACGTGACTCCCAGTGGTGTCTACAACGCGCAGACGCGCACGGCGTTCCAGCGGCTGGGAGCGAGCGTGGGCAAGCCTCCCACTCACAAGAATCCCTTCCTCGCGCAGTTCAAGCGGGCGCTGACCGAGCTGAAACTTCCGCTGGCCTGGGCCAGCAGTGAGGCGCTCTTCCAGCTCATCCAGCACGAGTCGAGCTGGAATCCTCGCGAGAAGAACCCCCGGAGCACCGCCTTCGGGCTCTTCCAATTCCTGAAGAGCACCTGGAGGACGTACCTGAAGGAGGTCCCCTATGGGAGCACGGACCCGTACTTCCAGGCGCTCGGAGGCTTCCGCTACATCAAGGCCTGCTATGGGACGCCCGAGCGGGCATGGGCCTTCTGGCAGCGGAAACACTGGTATTGAGGCTCACCCACCCGACAGGGCGATCCGCTCGGGGCCGGGTGCTCGGAAGCGGGGCTCCCACCGCGGGCCCCCCGGGCACCGGTGAGGGTGTTTACAGCCGGGCCCGCCTGAAGTAGGGGGCGGACATGCCCATCCTCGCCCTCGTCCGACACGGACAGTCCCTGTGGAACCATGAGAACCGCTTCACCGGCTTCGTGGACGTGCCCCTGACCGAAAAGGGCCGCGCCGAGGCCCGGCAGGCCGCCCAGTCCCTCCAGGGCCTGGGTATCAAGTTCGACGTCGCCTACACCTCCGCCCTCACCCGCGCCCAGGAGACGCTCGCCATCATCCTCGAGTCGCTCGGCCAGCGCGTCCCCGTCATCCGCGACGCCGCCCTCAACGAGCGCCACTACGGCGACCTCCAGGGCCTCAACAAGGAAGACGCCGCCAAGCGCTGGGGCGACGATCAGATCAAGATCTGGCGCCGCTCCTACGACGTGCCGCCCCCCAATGGCGAGTCCCTCGAGATGACCGCCAAGCGCGTGCTCCCCTTCTATGATCGCGGCATCAGCGGCGACCTGCGTCTGGGCAAGAACGTGCTCGTGGTCGCCCACGGCAACTCCAACCGCTCGCTCGTGATGAAGCTCGACAAGCTCACCGGTGAGCAGGTGATCGGCCTGGAGCTCGCCACCGGCGTGCCGCTCGTCTACGAGATGTCCAAGGAGTGCGAGGTCATCAAGAAGCACGCCTGAGTCCCCGGGGGGCCCCACGCGGGGCCCCCTTCCGTCCGGCTCAGCCCAGCAGCGCCGCCAGCCCGGCGAGCCCGAGGACGAGGAAGTAGAGCGACTCGCCGGCGAGGAGGCCTCCGCCCACCAGCGACGTCGTGCTCATGTCCTCGGGCAGCACCTCGCCCTCGCCCGGAGCGCCGGCCGACTGGGGCGGCGCCCTGCGCGACAGCGTGTTCCAGAGCGAGGACAGGATGCCGCCCACGCCGAACCACAGCGCCACCGACAGGTTGACGAAGCCTCCGAAGGACGAGGCATAGGGGCTGGACAGCAGCACCGCATCCATCACCCACCCCACCGCGAAGCCCGTGCGCGAGCCCTGGACGAAGCGCGTGTAGCGCGCGTCGCGCTTGAGCAGCTTGCGCGCCACCTCGATGAGCAGGCCCACCGCGAGGCCGAAGAGCAGCGCCTTCACCGTGTGGTCCGACAGCGTGCCCAGGCTGCGAATGGCGCCCACGATCTTGTACGTCATGGCCGAGCCCCACTGCCCCACGGGCGCCGTCGGGTCATCGAGCTGGTTGATGGCGAGCACCGGATAGGCGCTCATGAACACGCGCGCCAGCCCCACGCACAGCACCGCGCCCATCACGATGCCCACCACCTGGTAGCGGAACTGCACGGTGCGGTCCGTGCCCAGGCGCCAGCCCGTGGAGCGGTCCTGCTGCATGTCACTGCCCACCGAGGTGCAGATGAGCAGGATGCTCGCGGACATCAGGCCCACCAGCGGCTCCTTCAACCCCAGGAGCGACATGAGCAGCACCGACACCACGAAGGCGCTGGAGACGGGGTTCTGATCCGTCATGCCGTAGGCGATGCCGTTGACGAGCACGAAGAGCAGCGACAGCGCCATGCCGAAGAGGATGAAGCCCAGGGGCTGGCCGAGCAGCCGCGTGGCCACCAGGACCACCGCCACGCCCCAGAAGGCGACCCACGCGAGCAGCCGGGGCAAGTTCACCTGCTTCCACGCGGGCACCTCGTCCGCGGGCAGCCGCGCCCGGTTGCGCACCCGCTCCACCGCCTGCACCGCCAGCAGCGACAGGTCCACCAGGGCCGCACCGCAGATCATCGCCAGGCCCACGAGGAAGCCAATCTTGCGGAAGGGCTCGTCCGCCTTGAGCCAACCGTGCTCGCGCAACCAGGGCGTCGCGGCCGCGCCCAGCAGACCCCCCACCATGGCGGGCACCGTGATGCGGCTGCCCACCACCAGGCCCACCCCCACCGTGGACGCGCTCAGCCCGGCCGCTCCCAGCGCGGCCACGTGCTCGGTGAGCCAGGCCACCAACGAGCCCGCGCCCGCGCCTCCCCCCAGCTTGGCGATGGAGCGCTTCAACAGCCGCTTGTCGGTGAGCGCCCGCAGGATGTTGGCCACCGCGTGGCCCGACGGAAAGTCCAGTTGCAGCCGGTCCACGAGCAGCGGCGTGTAGAGCATCCCCACGCCCACGCCGAACATGCCCACGCACCCCAGGAAGAGCATCAGGTGCCAGGCGGGCGGCTGCGGCATGCCCAGCCACACCATGGCCTGGATGAGCACCGCCATGGCGCACATGGAGGCCACCGACGCCGCCATGGTCTGGATGTAGTTGGCGCCGTGCTTGCCCTCGGGGCCATAGCCGTAGGTGACGGCGCTGCCGAGGATGCCCGCCAGCACCTGCCCGCCCACGAAGATGCCCAGGCTGAAGTTCATGTACGAGGCGGCGATCCCCCCCAGCGGCCCCAGCACGAAGATGGCCACCGAGCTGAGCAGCAGGTGGAACTTCCACGAGCCCGGAGGGGGAAGCCACCCGTAGCGCGGCCGTTGAAGGGACGGCGGCGCCTGGGGAATACCAGTGGGGGAGGTAGGGAGGGGCGGGAGGACGGGCCGGGCCATGGGGACCCGGAGGCTAGCCTACTGGCAGATCCCCGGACAGTCGCTCGTCTGGCCCGACTCGCACGCGTCGAGCGGATCATCCACACAGCTCTTCGCCACCGGGCAGCCCCCAAAGGCGAGCCCCCCACAGCACACCACGAAGTCCTCGGGCACATCGCAGGTCCAGTTGTATCGCTGGCAACTGCCTCCCCCCGCCGGGCGCGCGAAGATCCTTCCCTCCACGCAATCCGGCTCCTCGTCGATGATGGGGGACTCACCACAGCCCCCCAGCACGGACACCCACGCCAACAGACACGGCAACACGAGTCTTTTCATGCCCGGCATTCCAACAACACCTTCAGATGCGGGAGAAGGACCAACCCACCGCGTGTCCGTTCTCATACGGCATCACCCCGTGGAACGCCCGTGGATCCTCGTCGAACACCAGCGGCAGGAAGTGCCGATCCCCATCCCACAAGGGCAGCCGGAAGATGTCCTTCACCGGCACCCACGACAGCTCGCCCTCCACGTTGCGCTCGGCCGGCGTCCCCTCGAAGCGGTCGATGCGGAAGACGAACCCCAGCCAGTCCTCTCCCTTGGGACCAAAGCCCGGCCAGTTGATGGTGCCGCGCAGCGTGAGGTGCGTGCACTCGATGCCCGCCTCCTCGCGGATCTCCCGCCGGATACACGCGACCACGTCCTCGTCCGCCTGCATCTTTCCCCCCAGGCCGTTGTACTTGCCCAGGTGCGCGTCGTCCGGACGCGCGTTGCGGTGGACGAGCAACACCTTCGTGCCGTCCGGAGACATCACGTAGCCAAGCGTTCCAATGATGGGCGTGTAGCGCATGCCCGACCTCTTATCTCCTGAGCGCCCCGTCGCAAGTCATCGGCGGGTAGGCCCCGCGCGGGGAACCCCGCCCTCCTCGGGAAGGACGCCTCAGTCCCGGTAGCCACGGGCCTGGAGGTTGAACAGGTGCGCGTAGCGGCCGCCGCGCGCCATCAGCTCCGCGTGGCTGCCCAGCTCCTCCACCTGCCCGCCGTGGAGCACGGCGATCCGGTCCGCCATGCGCACCGTGGAGAAGCGGTGCGAGATGACGAGCGCGATGCGGTCCGCCGCCAGTTGCTGGAAGCGCTCGAAGAGGGCGTGCTCGGACTCCGCGTCGATGCTCGCCGTGGGCTCGTCGAGGATGAGCACCTCGGCGTCCTCGCGCATGAAGGCACGCGCCACGCCCAGCTTCTGCCACTGCCCTCCGCTCAGCTCGAGCCCCTTCTCGAACCAGCCGCCCAGCATCGTGTCGTACTGGCTCGGCAGCTCCTCGATGACGGAACTCGCCCCGCCCTGCTCCGCCGCCCGGATGATGCGCGGCCGGTCCTCCAGCGCCTCCACATCGCCCAGGCCGATGTTCTCCGCCACGTTGAACTGGTAGCGCACGAAGTCCTGGAACACCGCGCCGAAGCGCGAGCGCAGGTCCTTCGGATCCATGTCCTTGAGGTTGACCCCCCCGTAGAAGATGTCCCCCTCGGTGGGCTCGTACAGCCGCAGCAGCAGCTTCACGAGCGTGCTCTTGCCCGCGCCGTTCTCCCCCACCAGCGCCAGCTTCTCGCCGGGCTCCAGCCGCAGCGTCAGGTGGCGCAGCGCCCAGGCCTCCTTGCCCGGGTAGCGGAACGACACGTCGCGCAGCTCGATGGCGTTGTGGTGCCCCCGGGGCGGCGAGCGGGCCGGCAGCGCCCGGGGCGCCTCCTGGCCGGTGGGGATGTCGAAGTAGGCGAAGAGGTTGCTCATGAAGAGCGCGCCCTCGTACATGCTGCCCACGCTCGACAGGATGCCCTGGAACGCGCCCTGGCCCTGCCGGAACACGCCCAGGTAGAGCACCATGTCGCCCACGGTGATGGAGCCCAGCGACGCCTGACTCGCCACGAAGGCGTAGCAGCCATAGAAGGCCCCGAGCGACACGAGCCCCAGGCCCAGGCCCCACCCCATGCGCCGCAGCGCCAGGGAGCGGTCCTCCTGGAAGAACTTCTGGAACAGCGTGCGGTAGCGGCCGAGCACCAGCGGCCCCAGGCCGAACACCTTCACCTCCTTCACGTGGTTGTCGCGCGTGAGGATCCACTCCAGGTAGTTGAGCTTGCGGCCCTCGGGCGCGCGCCACGAGTAGAGCCGGAAGCCCTCCTCCGCCAGCCGCGCCTCGGCGATGAACGCCGGGATGCTCGCCACCACCAGCACCGCCACGCTCCAGGGCGACAGCGACACGAGCAGCACCGCGTACGTGGACAGCGTCACGAGGTTGCGCACGATGGAGAACACGTCCATCACCAGCCCCAGCGGCCGGCTGTTGGCCTCGCGCCGGGCGTTCTGCATCTTGTCGTAGGTGTCCGAGTCCTCGAAGTGGCGCAGCTCCAGCTCCATCGCCTTGTGGAGGATGCGCTCGTTGATGAGGTTGCTGAGGTTGGCCCGCCCCAGCTCGCGCACCAGCGACAGGGAGCGCTCCACCACCGTCGAGCCCACCATCAGCCCGAACTCCAGCGCCACCAGGTGCAGCACCCCTTCGCGCGCCACCACCCCATCCACGATGAGCTTGCCCACCCAGGCGATCGCCGCCGGCATCACCGCGGCCAGGAGCGTGAGCCCGCCGAGCGCCACCGCGATCCGGGGACTGGCCGCCCAGAACAGACGGAAGGTGCCGGGCAGTTGCCGGGAGAGACTGCCCGCGTTCTTCAGCCGGGTCTTCAGGGAGGGAGGTGGGGACGTCGGACGCGCGGGAGGAGGCACGCTCCCTCTCTAACGCGTCCCTCCGTCATTCGCCGCAGGCCCGCCTGCTCCCCGAACGGACTTGGACAATCCGCCCGCCGTGTTCCGGGGCTATGATGGCGCGGCCCCTCTCCTCCTGGAGCCGTCCCGATGAAGCGCTTCGTCATCGTCTTCGACAACGAGCCCGCGGATTCCGCCCCCTGGATCGCCAGTGCCTGTGCCTCGTCCCGGCTCACCTTCGTGGACAACGAGGCCATCATCAACGAGCTGGCCCAGAACAAGGACGCCCGGCCCCTGCTCACCGGCAACACCAAGGAGAACCCCCAGCTCGCCCCCTTCTACAAGGCCGCGCTCGACAAGGTCGCCGGGGACAACCAGCGCGTGGGGCTCTACAGCACCAGTTGGTTGCTCTACCTCGGCCAGGCCGATGCCTGCGTGCTCGACTTCGCGGGGCTCGAGGAGCAGCGCATGCTCGCGCTCGCCACCGGCATGGCCCAGAAGATCGGCGACGAGTACGTCGCCAAGTACAGCGCCCTGCTCCAGGACAAGGCGCGCAAGGTGCTCCCCCCCGAGCGCATCCTCGTGCTGCCCGCCAAGGAGAAGGCCGCGCGCAAGGCGGAGCTCGCCGCCGCCTTCATCCAGAAGCTCGGCTAGTCGCCGCCCATGGGAGCGCCGGGGACCCCCGGCGAGTGGAGACAGCACCACGCGCCGGAGAGCCTCGTTCGCGTCACCTCATGGCCGGGCGGATGACCCCCCGTTGATGACGAACTGCGACCCCGGCTGCTTGACGATGTCGCCGTCGGCCGAGCCGGTGATGGTGACGTTCGTCAGTGTCGCGCTGCCGAGAGCGCCGCTCATGGCCAGGATGCCGGCACCGTTGCGCGAGTTGCTGATCCGCACGTTGCTGATCACCACGTTCGGCATGTTGCCGCCACCGTTCTTGAACTGGATGCCATCGTAGGTCGAGTCGTCGATGTCGGTGTCCCGGATGGTGACGCCGACGATTTCCCGGGTCGACGGGAACAGGGTGATCGCCCCGAACTCCTGGTCCTCGTTCCAGAACGCGCCACCGGTCCGGTAGAGCCCGTTGTTGGCGATCAGCGTCGTCCCCGAGAAGGGCAGCGGGTCGTGGTCGGTCGCCAGCATGATGCCGGGGTAGTTCATCGTGTCGTAGATGAGGTTGTTCTGGATCGTGTTGCCGTAGCCGCCGTAGATCGCGATGCCATTGGCCCGCCAGGGCAGTTGGACCGTGTTGTTGATGAAGTGGTTGTCGTGGGCGATGTCCACCGCGCGGTCCTTGACGTAGGGGTTGGCCCAGACCGCCAGGGAGTCGTCACCCGTGGTGCGGAACGACGAGTTGAACACCTGCGAGTTGCGCGTGCCGTTGCTGAAGTTGATGCCGTCCGCATAGGTGTCGCGGATGCGCATGCCACTGAATTGCAGACCGTCCGCCGGCCCCCACAGTTCTTGGATGTTGTCGTAGTCACGACCCACCCAGACCGCCACGTTGGCGTGCTCGATCCACACGTTGGTGATCTTCGTGTTCTTGCCGAACCGGCCATTCAGGCCGACGCCCCCCTCGGCGTTGCCGTCTCCACCGCGGATCCGGCCGGAGCCGAAGATCGCGATGTCGGAGATCTGCACGTTGTCGTCGATGTCGAAGCCGAAGTTGCCCTCGTGAGGGTGGTTGATGCTCGCCGGCTGGTTCTGCGGCTCAATCGTGGAGTAGAGCTGCGAGTGCCACATGCCCGCGCCGCGGATCGTGACGTTCCGGATGCCCACCTGGTTGTACATCCCGCGGTTGAACGGATCGTCGGTGAGGATCTTCTTCTCCTGCCGCCACTGCCCCTCGGGAATCCACACGCAGCTGATGACGCCGTTCTGGTCGTCCGTCACCGCCCGCTGGAGGGCGTCCGTGTCGTCGATGCCGTCGTTCGGCACCGCGCCGTAGTTCGTGATCGACGTGCACTCGGCGGGCTTGCTCGCCGGCGGCGCCACCTGCTCGAGGTCGATCAGGTCGATGACGTAGAACGACGCAGTGTCCGTCGCGTCGCGCTGCAGGCGGAACGTGGTGCCGGCCGGGTAGCTCTGCGCGAGCAGCGCGTGCGACTCGTCGAACAACCGCCGGGCGTCGGCCTGGGGCGTGTTGGTCAGCGCCTCCGGACCGTCGGTATTCCCATACAGCCAGCTATGCCGCGACGAGAGCGTCAGCTTCCGCACGAAGGTGCCGTTGGCATACAGGCTGATCGTGGCCTCCTGGCCGCCTCCGTTCGGCGCGTCGGGGATGGAGTTGCGCACGACGATCGCGTTGGCCGCGTTGGTCGAAGTGAACTCGACGTAGTGACCGGTGCTGCTCAGGCGCACGGACTTGCGGCCCGAGGACTCGGTGGCGAAGTTGGTGTGCCCGAAGGTCCGTAGCGGATCCGTCTCCAGCAGGGTGCCCTGGTAGCGGCCAGCCTCGGCCTCGTAGGAGACCCACGGGACCGCCGCCCCACGCCCGACCACGATCGACTGTGAGGCCGTGTTGTTGTTCTCGTTGGTCTCGGCGACGACGCCGGTCGCGTCGGCCGTGGCCGTGACGGTGGCTCCCCCGCTCGTGGCGGTCCAGCTCCCGCTGGTGGTCACCGTGACGGTCGCGCCAGCGGCGATGGCCGGAGTGGTGGCGTCGAGCGTGCCGCCGCCCACCGCGACTCGGGTGACCGTGGCCACCCCGACCGCCGTGGTCCCGCGGTTCTTCACCGCCACGCTGAACCTGACCGGCGCCCCGACGGCCGGGTTCGCCGGGTTCGGGCTGATGCTCAGCACCTGCAGGTCGGGCCCGGGAGCCTCCGACACCGTGAGCCGGGTCGGGTTGCTGAACGCGTTGTTGCTCTCGTTCTGCTCGACGACGGCGCCGGCCGGGTCGACGACCGCGCCAATCGTGTAGGACCCAGCGGCCTTCTTGCCGATCGACGCCGACACGGTCGTGGTCGCACCGGCCGCGAGACTGGCGACGGCGGCCGTCGCGCCCACGGTGCCGTCGACGGTGAGGTTGACGCTCGTCGCCGCCGCAGGCTTGGTGCCAGCGTTCTTCACCGTGGCCGTCAGCGTGATCGTGTCGGACTCGATCGGCGAGGCGGGCGTCGCGGTGACTCCGGTGACCGTGAGGTCGGGGTTGGCCGCGGGGGTGCCGTAGACCTGGAGCTCGGAGACCTGGCCGTTGCCGGACCCGGTGTTGCCCGTGAAGACGACGCGGACGTCAGCGGCGGTGCCAGTGAACGGCACGGTGACCGTGTTGCCGGTCGCCGGGTTGAACGTGTACGCCGCGGAGGCCTTGAGCGAGGTCCACGACCCGTTGGCCTGAGCGCGACCCTGGAGCTCGAAGCTCTGGGTGCGGGTCGCCCAGGCGGAGGACGGAGGAACCTTGATGACGACGCCCGTGAGGTCGACGACCGTGCCGAGCGAGACCGTCAGGTGGCTCGGGTACTGGCCGCCCGCGCCCTCCCAGTAGGAGTCGGCGTTGCCGTCGTTGGCGTTGGTGGCCACGTACTGCCACTCCGTCGAGGAGCCCACGATGGGCTTGCCAAGGGCGAGGTTCGTGCCGGTGGGCGGATTCGGCGGCGGGTCGGTCGGCGTGGTGACGGCGGTACCGCGAACCTCGAGTTCGGAGAGCTGGGCAGCGCTCCATCCGGTGTTGGCGGTGAGGGTGACGCGCACGTAGCGCGCGGACGTGTCCGGGACGTCGATCGTCACGGCGTTGCCCGTGGACGGGCTGAACGTATAGGACGCGCTCGCCTTGAGCGTGGTGAACGAGGCGCCATCGGTGGAGGCCTGGACGGACAGGGTCTCGTTGCGAGCACCCCAGTCGGCCGGTAGCCGCAGGACGACGTCCTCGACGGTCGCGGCCGAGCCCAGGTCGACCTGGGCCCACTGGGGAAAGGCACCGTTGGCCGATTCCCAGTAGGAGCCCGGGTTGCCATCCGTGAGGTTGTTCGCCGTGTAGGGGGCGTTGCTGCTGCTCGCGGAGGCGGGCTTGCCCGCGGAGAGCACGGTCGAAGCCAGGGACGCGCTCCGCGCGGCGATCGCCATGCCCAACGGTGTGACGCCCTGCCCGTCAGGCGAACCGCCCTCCGGAGTGCACGCGCTCGTGAGGAACAGAATCGCGCCGGTGGCACGAAGCAATCGTCTTGA